>NZ_JBBODI010000002.1:0-37074 GCF_038002845.1 Paenibacillus sp. FSL F4-0122 | reverse complement strand
CTTCCTACCCCTTTCAAGACTTACGAGAACTTTTTTTCGCCTTTAACATCGGTATATATAATGACATCTGAGAATTATTCCTTTTATTATCTTTTCTATCCTTTTCCGATTCCGTTATTTTTTACGTTACTTTTTTTTATGAAAACAAATATTATCCCGTCGATTAAAAATGGTCGATGGGATTTTTATTAGTTATGGAAGTCGGCTTAAATAGACTTGTCCCCTTTATTTTTATACAAACCACTAATAAATGATAACTTATATATCATCATTCAATAATATATTATACACTAGGAATAAATTTCCTTGTTGGAGTGATTAATATGGGATCGTTCAGATTTAGAAAGTCTATAAATCTTGGTGGCGGAGTAAAGCTGAATGTAGGTAAAAAAGGCGTTGGGATCAGCGCCGGTGTAAAAGGTGCAAGAGTAAGCGCCGGTCCGAGTGGGAAAAGGGCTACAGTATCCCTTCCTGGAACCGGGCTTTCATACTCTAAAAAAATTGGTGGAGGGAAATCGTCACATTCTAGTCGTAGTAACCCGACACTAAATGTGGATGAAATGACATCAAAACAAATTGAAAACCGAAAAAAGAATCTTACTATATTTAAGTTTATTGGTATTGCCTTTGCTCTATTGATTGTGATTCTTATCATCTTTACATAACTAAACCCCGCCAATCAAAAGGCGGGGTTTTTAAATTCGTAAGCGTTTGGGAATTTACTATGTATTAGTTCCTGCACTTCTTAATACTTAGTCCAATATTCGATGTTGCCCCCATCCATACCCCACTGTATTTCATGTGACGTTGAACGATGCCTTTTAAACCGAGAATCTGGACGTTCCCAACCCTCGATTATAATCGCTGTCTCAGGCGGCATGTTTGGGTTCCATTCGATATAGTTTTCTTGTATCAATTCAAGTAAAGCCGCTTTAATTGGTACTGGCATTCGTCCGCTTAGACGTTCCAGTTCAGGCAGACTCGGCATATGAGCATGATGATTCGCTGAGTGAGTCATGATCATGAGCAGTTTCCGTGCTGTGTCACTGAGCATTGTTTCCCCTCCAAACAAGAACATTTGTTTGTATTATAACCAAACATACGTTCTTAAATCAATGCAAAAAAAAGGAGCCACGGTTATTCTCCGGGTTCCTCCACGTATTCAATCAATTGATCGATATGTTTTAACTTGAAATATTTCATGAGCGTTTCTAAGTGTTCAGGCGGCCAATGTTTAGCTGTGTTTTTCTCCATATCACTTAGAGTGTTCCAGCGTATACCAGTTGCTTCGCTTAATTGACGTACACTCAGATCTTCTAATTCTCTTAGTTGTTTAATTTTCAATCTCAGCATTATTTCTCACCTCAACTAGAATATACACTATTACAATAAATAGTTCAACGTTTTTCGTTGACATTCAACGAATTTCGTTGTATAATAAAGATATAAAGGAGGTGAACAAGGCACATGAAAGATTGGGTTACGCTCCTTACAGCAATCATTCAACTCATTACCGCAACGCTGCTGCTAAAGGACAAAAAGAAAGGAACCAAAAAACGCCGCGGACCACGCAAACGTAAATAGGTTCCCGGAGAGTAAGGGTTGCACCCCTTGCTCTCCACCCAATCATAACATAAACGGTTTGAACGATACAATTAGTCGGCGGGCATATACAGGAGGAAAAAAGGAAATGGCAAGATTAGCTATAGTTCTCTGGAGTTTTGGTGGATCAAATGAAATTTGGGTGACTGAGGAAGAACTTTTTGATCTTGAACAGTCACCGTCAGTTTCGAAGATTTTCTTTAAGTAACGGGGGGCTGCGGCCCCTCTAAAGGAGGAATAAATTATGTTGAACGTGATTACCTGGATAGTAATTGTGGCTGCATTGGTCCTCTCGATTGCAGCACTAATTAAAGCCAGTGGACTCCGTTAATCTTTATAATAAAAAAAGCCCCACTGACCTTATGTAGGTTAGTGAGGCTTTTTCATATCTCTAATCGTTAGATATTTACTTTTTGGTAGTGATAGTAGCCGTTTTAGTTTCATTATCAAAAGATACTACTGCACCCAACGCCTTGCCGATGGCTGCCAATGGTACGTAAGTACGCCCCTCGATCAGAAAACTACCTTCATTCAGTTTTTCCCCATTTACTACAGTGCTAGCCCTATCTACTCTCACGTCTTCCGCCTCCTTAGTTTTTAGAGCAGTATACAACCGACTCCATGGAAATTTCGCACCGGGACAATAAGGCTTTCTCACCGGATCAATTTGAAAATGACCTATCACATGTTTCTCGTCCAAGATGATAGCTTTACCATAGAGCCTTTTTACTTCATCACTAATAAATTTATGTAGCCATACGGAGGCAGCAAACTGTGCCTCTGTCAAACTACCATCCATACCCTCATGCTCGATACTGATAGTGTACTTATTAGGATTCGTTGGTGATTGTTCCTTGACGATTGCCGCCTTGGCTTTAGGAATTGAATCGACTGTGATTCCGTTACACCAAGCCATTTTTGTTATATCAACGTATTGGTGGATCTCCCCCAATTTAGAAACGCCAAAATGAGCGCTACTAACTAAATTACCAGAAGATTGAAACCAACTATCCATAGAACTCATCGTACCGCCACTTATATGATTTACAATAGCAATCGGTATATGACCACCTCGACCGCTACAATTTGTGTGCTTATTTCCCTTCTGAAAGATTTGCATTACTCATCAACCCCCTTTTTTGCCTGCTTAAGCAACTGATTACCATATACAGCCACAGCTCCGCACAAGATGCCTTGTACAAAACTATCTACATTAAAGCCAAGAGTAAGACATACAATGATGATCGCGGCCAATGTAACCAGATAAATGATTGTCCAATCTGGTACTCTCGGAGTTTGTTTTAAGCAAAAGCCAATCACCCAACATACAGCAACAATAAGTAATAATTCCGGTTTAATAAAATTCGCAACTACATTCCATTCCATATCAATTCATCCTCTCAATAATATTAATTTCTGTGTGGAAATCGCTCTTTCATTTCACGCAGCTCCACGATGATTACATCGTATTTTTCAGAAAACTTACCTAGTAGATCCTGCAATCGTCCTTCCCTCTCTTTATTCGCGCGCATTACGTAGATCAGCAGCCAAACGAACAACACCGCGAATGGACCTTGCGTTAAAAAATATTTAAGTACATCCATTTCTGTCACGATTGCCCCTCCCCCCATCTATCTCCCCAAAATGAAAGCCCCCGGAGATCCGAGGGCAAAATAAAAACGCCTACTATTCGGCGTTGGTTGTAATCTCTTCTGCTTGTTTAGCTGTTATCTTTTTGGCGGTAACAAATACCTGTAACTGCTCCCCCGTATACAACCCTGCGTCAAAGTATCGCTTAACCAGTGCGTACCAGTTCATTTACAACACACCTCCTTCCACGAGGCTCAGGAGTAAGGCTGCCTGATCTTGTTCAGCTTGATCTTGCCTAGCCTGCGTTTGCACTAGCTCTAGTAATAAAGCTGCGTTATCAGCGCGTAGTTGCTCGGTTTCCGTCAGCTCTGGCGGCTTATTAGCTTCGGCTTCCAGGTAGGCTGTCCATGCTGCTTGAAGCTCGGTATCTGTGGGCTGCGGATCGTCCAGATTCCACATTGTAATATGTGGACCTCTCTCAACTAGGTCGTAATCCTCGCCCTCGGTAAGCAGATTATAGTCGATGCCGTAACAGTAGTGTATTCCCTCAACGGGCTGCTCTCCTTTTTCTGGCGGCTTGATTTCATACCGTACTCGTCCTTTTTCTTCGGCTCCTTCACGTAATTCTGGTTCGGGTCCTTTATCCTGCACCATGAAATCCCGCATTGGGTCAGCGTCCGGGTATAGATACATAATTGCTTGTGATATATTCACGGTCATGCCTCCCTTTTTAAGCTAATTGTGTAATAGTGAAGCTAGTTAAGTAACTACCAGCATGGGTTGATACAGAATTGGTCGGAAATGCATACAATTCTACATATGAACCCGCAGGAACATACACAGAGCCGGAGCCATATACACTAATACCGCCTACTGTGCCCGCTGGAGTAAAAGAACCGACATCTAACTCCCTAACGCCGTTGATATAAATCATCAAGTTTACAGTTGTTCCTACTGGGACAGAGACAATACCAATGCCACCAGTAATTAAGTACCAACCACTCTTTTTAACAGTGAATCTATTTAACGTGGCATTAAACTCATTTGAATAGTCTTGGTGCTGAGTATTAAAGGCTAATCTCGTAGCAACGCCTGCTCCAAGTGTTTGCGAAGCAGACATTGAAGCCCTACCGGCACTGCGGCTTGTTAGTGTATTATCTCCCCATGGGTTAATAACACCACCACCGTCAAATATCGTTCCCCCCGCCGATGTCTCATTAATCCCCGCCGGTTTACTTCCGGTAAGCGTCACTTTTCCGCCAGATCCGGCGTTAGCTGCATCGTAGTTGCCTGTTCCCGAGTTGGAGTCTGAAATGATTTCTCCATTGATTACAGCCTGCATGGCTGCGGTTCTATTAGAGATAACACTTGCATTAATGAAGACTTTTGATGAATGCACTTGAATTCCTAGCTGACCAGTTGCTGAACCTACTATATTCAGATACTGCAAAATCACATTTGCGCACCCCTCCACGTAGAGTGCTGTGGTTGTTGTGCTTGTAATGTTGAATCCCTTGACAGTTATCTGTATTGGGTTTCTGTACACCGTGAAGATATTAACGCTACGGCTTGTACTGGCTGCGGCATCCCCGGAAACAGTAATATAGCCAGAGCCGCTGAATCCCGCAATTATTACTTGCTCTGGATAAGTGCCCGCGCCAACATTTATAACCACCGCATGATTAACAATTTTCGGAATCATACTGACTGCCTTGCTGATTGTCTTAAATGCCCCGCCAGCCGTATTCGCCAGCCCCGTATTCCCGTCATTACCATCTGTACGGACATAGTAGGTGATGTCTGCTGTTGTTTGTTGCGGTGTAGTAGCTAAATTGGGTTTACTGTTCCAGTTAGACTTTTCTATATCAGTCGCAAATCTATGAGTAGCATCCTCAGTAATTATAGTTGCTGGATGATTTGCTGGATGAACATAGTTATTTGCTCCTGTGGCGATTCCGTCGAGCTTTATTTTGTCAGTTGCCCGCATCAACCCGTCACTTTGCGGTGCTGCTGAAACAAGAGTATTCGGTGCTTTTCCATTCCATGCTACCTTTTCAGCATCAGTTACAAATCGATTACTTGCATCTTGCGCGATTATAGATGGTGGATGAGTTGCCGGGTGAGTATAGTTCGTTGCTCCTGTAGCGATGCCCGCCAGCTTTGTTTTCTCGGCTGCTGTGTAATCATTGGTAGATAACTGTTTACCTGTGACCTTATCAACCTTGTTATTAATAGCAGTATCTATTATGTCAGCATTATAGTTGAGATCGTCAATATCAACCAAATCTGTGCCTTCTGGCTTTTTCAGACCTAAATTGCCTGTATTTTTCATTTCCTCTCTCCTATCCGTAGGTTCTTAATTCATTCCATGTTTTGTTTGCAGCTGAGGACCATAGCAGAGATTTAACCGACTCCCAAAACGTATAGGTGTAGGCAAATTCATAAGCCAAATGAGCAGGTTTGATCTCTTCAAGAATCTGAATCAGACCAGTCATGTTGGGCGGTATGCCCAAAACACCGATAAAGCGAACGATAAATTTATACTCATTTGGAACCTCTTCTACTGATACATCACCGCCAGAAAATGCGGAGGCTGTCCGTTGAATCATTTGGGGAGTGGTTGTCCCTATTCCTCGCAACTTTGCCTTAATCATTTCCCTTCTGGTATCGAATGATTTAGAGGTGTCAACGGATAAACCTAGCTCTTGCTCCCAACGGCTCAGGCTCCATGTGGACATATCTACAATGTTTTGCGCCCTTATGTCCTCCGTTCGATTATTGAGAATTGCAATTTGTTCTGCCAGGATGTCCAGTAGCTTTTTGAGATTTCCGTTCTGAGATTTATGATAAATATCAGGTAAGGATTTACTTATATCAGGAATCGGAACGACCGAAGGATCTGAATCTTCCGACTGTTCAGAAAATAGTAATGTGCCATAATGAGATTCTCCATAGGCCATACACTATACCCCCTTAATCTGGTTCCACGTTACCGGACCCTTACTCATATATTCGCTGTGTGTATGCACCGATGGGGGATATGTTGCCGGCTTGCCTGAAACACCAGACCATGGAACAGTATCAGCATTGGCAGCATAGTCCACTTTACCGTCATTGTTTGTATCATAGATACTTTTAAGCATATCCCCTGAGCTTTGAGCAGCCACCAGTAAGACATTACCGGTAGTCCCACCAATATATAACTTGCTTGTATCAGTACAATAGCCAAGCTCGCCGACAGCTAGTGTGCCGATAGCACTTTCTAGACCTCGTCGGATCTGAATCATTACTTTTCTAGCCATTGCCTCACCTCCTAGAACGTACCGCCATCAATCGTAGCCACCGTAAGTTTATTGCCATTAGCTGTATCGTAGACGATGCTGGAACTATCAATATTAGCCTCGATCCCGGTCGCGTTAACAACAATGCCTTTGCCTGCCTTGGCTGCAACGGTTGTAGAATCCACAACAACCCCGTTCCCGGCTCCAACCGTCAATGTAACGCTGTCAGACTGCCCGCCACCGGTTAGACCGTTACCCGCTGTAATTGTCTGTAAGGCGCCACCTGTCCGAACCCAAGCCGTACCGTTCCAACTATAGATTTTTTGTTCATCGTCAACGTAAGCAGTCCAACCGACAGCAGGCATATAGTAAGCCCAGGCTCCAGACTGATACTCTGCTATCTGGTTTGTCTTACCTGCCCATGCCCCTGTCGCTGATGCTGGAATAATATAACGGTCGGCTTCTACGGGACTTGCCGGCGGGGCAGTTAAATGCTGATCTTTAACTGACGCCTGCGGCTCGATGTTATGCTTGGCTAACTCAATCTCATTCTTGATTTTTTGGGCAGACCATAAGTCCGTAATAGCAATCCCACTATCATTAATGACTCGGTGTTTAATTGCATCATCAATATGATTTTTGATTTCAGCAGCAGTTTTAGTATTTGTGCCATCTGACACCTTATTGATATGACCCGCACTGACATCAGCCTTTAATACCTTTGCATAAGTAGCACCATCCGCTATATTATCAAGCGACCCCGTTAAATCACTGAGTGCTTGAGCATTCACACGCCTCCAAGTGGTCCCATCATCAAAGTAAAGATATCCGCTATTGGCTCCGCTCGTGACATAAAACAGACGTCCGACCGATGCGGCCACCGGACGCGAAGCCTCTGCACCTGATAAAGCTCTACCAACCATTGAGTTCGTTGTACCGTCTCCGATATATATTTCTTTTGTGTCTGTACAAAAGCCCATTTCGCCAATGAGTAATGCACCGTAAGTGCTAAGTTGAGCTTTGGTACCACGTTTTATTTGTATCGTCTGTGCCATCTTATACCCCTCTCGTAAATGAACCGCCGTCTATAAGTCCACTCGATTTATACCGCTCTACCTCTGTTTGTGTGGCTGTTACTGCACTTTGTAGCGCATTAATATCATCAGCCTCTACCGTATCACCTGGTGTTTCGTAAGTTACGTAAACTTCAGACAAAGAGGTAAAAATCTTGATTAACCGGCGCCATGGCGTAGCATCAGGGAATGATATACTATAGTTTTTTATTTCTTCTCCTGTAAACCGTGAACCGGCAAATACCCGGATCGTTTGGTTATTGATGTTGTCGTGCCGTAGTGGACCATCATAGACACCGCCTACAATCGACAGACGTTCCTCGATCACGTAACTCTTCCCAGTTTGATTCTTATTCAGCTTATCGTTAAAAACATCAATGTCGTTTGGATAGGACATATCACACCCCCAGATTTACAGTACCAAGAAGTGGCACTTCTTCATCAGTCAGTGCAATATTTGCTCCGCTGCCGTTCAAAGTCAGAGATGAATAATCAAGCACCCCATCCGTTCCAAGCAGCAGCGCACCAAGCACTGCCTGACTGACATAGGAAACTTCGAACGCAGCTTTCTTTCGCCAGTCCTCAACCTTAAGCCGAAACGCTTCGATGACATCTTGTAGTGCATAACCTGAAACTAGAGCAACCTTAGCAGCAATGTTAATCGTTTTAGCAACGGCGGCGGCAACTGTTACCACAGCACCAATAGGCGCTTGCCCCTCTCCTAGCCCGGGGTCCGGGTCAATATAAGCCTGAACCTCGGCGACCAAGTTAGCAGAGGCGGGCAATTTTTCAGCATCTGCGATAATAACCTTTACTGTTTTAGGACCTGCCCACAGCGGAAACACTCTTGCCGCCCCCACACCTGGAACTTCCCGGCTCCAGCGAAGATAGTCCGCTTTATTGCCACTCGTACCAGGATTTTGCTTCCGTTGCAAAATGCGTTCCCGAAAAGCTAAATCAGTCTCGCGGTCCCGTCCATCCTTGGTAGGTGTGACATTGGTAATGCTGAACACATCTGGATTAGGGTTGATAATGACAGTTATTTTGTGAGCTGCTACATTACCAGCTGCCCCCATTTCCATCGCCATAATTTCAACTATCCCGTTTCCAGTTGCAGAGAGCGTGAGATCCTCCATGGTCTCAAAACGCACCCCGGAATCTGTAGCACCCAAAAATCCAGCCTGCAACACATAACCCGGTGTACCCATTACTGTTAACTGTCCACTTGCAAATTCTTCACTATAAATAGACAACCCATCATTACCCCCAAGTTTATAAAGGTTTGCCCCCGTGGAGGCGTTGAGAGAGGCTGAGTTGTAGACATCCTCTAATCTTTCATCTTCCTTGCCTAGATGCCAAGCGAACAAGCGCAGGATCATTCCAAGTGGTGAATTTTCTGAGGTGTCCACCTCGTCGCCAAACGCTGATTTTGCTTTATCAGTCATTTCGTCCAAAAAGTCTACAAAGCGTAGACGCTTAAATCCTTGTTCATCCACCGATCTCCACCCCCTCAGCCGTTATGACTTGACCATCTTTCGAAGTCGCAACAAATGAAATCACTAGACTCCGATTGGCACGGTCGATCTCTATATCAATGGATTCCACTGTTTGCACCCGAGGTTCTTGCAGAAGCCCTGACATGATTTCATCTCGCATTTCATCCTCAGATACACCTTTGCCTAGAAATTTAGAATGATCAATGCCTAGTTCTGGGTTAAGAAACCATTCGCCCTTGTTTATGCCCAGGATAATCCGGCAGGATTGAGCGATTTCATCCTGACCCGAAACCATTTGTAGTTGTCCAGATTTCAGCTCAATATCACCGGTATCGTCAATTTTTAAAGTGAACACGGCATCACCCCCACAATTACGGCATCCATACGACTATGCCGCCTGACAGAGTCTGGCGCAGCCACGCGACCAGTTAGTGTTTTTCTAATCTCAGCATCTGCGCAAACGACAAAGACAGTGTCTCCCGGTTCCAGTGCTGGGCGCATGATCGTTTCAAACTCCCGGAGACCGTTACCGATATCCAATTCAAATTTAAATTTCTGCCCGCTAACGGGTACGGACATGATTTGAGCAGGAGCAGCGGCGGACAGTTTGAGCAAAGGCTGCACGGAGGCTGTAAGCGTCACAGGGTCAAAGGTTATTACCTTGCACGGCAAAGCCACGTTGATATTGTCAGCTTGCTTTGCTCCATGCCCGCCCAGCATACGGGCCAGCGCTCCAGCTGGGTCTGTCTTATTCACATAATCGCCTCCACTTCTGTGATAAAGTCGCCGGTATTCGAAAACCTATGACTACCGCTGCGGACATGTAACTTGCCTGACCACTCACGACAGGTTAAGTTAATGACCGATGCTGTGGTTAAACGGCGCTGTAGTTGCGCCTGTATCTTAAAGCCCTGGATGCCGTTGTCTTCAAAATACTCCGGGCTGCCGATCAAACCGGTATCTGGTGACAAGGCAAAGACTCCGTCAGCACCGCTGCGGAGATTTCGAACATATAACTTACTCTGATTAATAAAACATGAAGTTCCGCAATCTTTACAAACCTCTGTAATGATATCCGTTACCTTTCCTTTTGCCGTATACCCATCTTGATATCTGTAATCTTGATTAAGTGTCATTTGTGCCACCGGCAAGCCAATGTATCCTGCCATTTGCTTAATGATCGCACTGGCAAGGGTGCCTTTAGCAAAGGCAATCTCTGTAACCTCGCGTTTGCTCAGGTCTTCGCTGTCTAGGACATTAATGGTAGTGATCTTGTCCACGCCCTCCCACTTGGTTCTGACCGATGAAATACGACCATGTAGGATAAGTCCAATATCTCCACTGTAGCCTGCATTAACCATGATTACAGCGTTACGCTTGATGTTATTAATGGTGGTCTGTGCCAGATTCCACAACCGCAACTCTGACTCATTCGGTAGCGCGTCATTGTCAAAAGGCACAGATCCTTCCATCGTGTATTTATCAAGCATGAATTTCATATTGGCAGTCATAATCTCCGCAACCCGCCCGAAATTTCTACTCGCCATTATCCTCATCCTCATCCATAACATACAAAAAGACGCTTGTCTCAAGCGTCTCCCAAGATACTGCTGTGCTATTTCCCGATTCATCCCAGGGTACGATAAGCAACTTGGGGAATCGGTTATCCTGAACGTCATAAAAAAGTGGTAAACCATAGATAAGCTTTTCGCCAAATACTAGTTGTTCGCCACCACCTTCAAGATCCACAGTGAAGAAATCATAATCCGAATTATAATGAACTTCGAAAGTAAAAATTTCATCAGCGATGGATATATCAAACCGATATGGAATGTTTTCCTTCTCGATCTCGATAATCTTCATATTATTCCCTCCACTTACTACCTTCCTTAAACTTAACCTTTTGGACCTTTTCTTTCTCTTTTTCTTTTTTCTTGGTGGTGGTTGTTTTAGTTTTGGTCTTATTAGTTGTTGTTTTCTTATTTTTACTACTAGATTTCTCCTTGGTCTGTTTCGTTCCAGAATTGACGATTTTGGCAGCTTGGGTCTTTATAGGTGCTGGGAGAGTGTCAACATACGAAGACATTGCAATTCTTATCTCTCGCAGCTCCATGGAAAATGTGAAGCCATCCGCAATGGTGTATTCATGCCCGGTAGAGAAATCAGTGATTAAGCCCTTGAACTGGTTACGGCCAATATAGTTGATAATCTGCCCCTTATCCTTAGCCCCAATGATATAGGCTCGGATCTTCGCTGCTTCGGGTCCGACGATCACACCAGATAAAGACAACATCCGAGCCTGGGGCTGCACATGGTCGATAAGGGTAATCCCCTTTTCCACTGGCTGCTCAGTAACAGTCACTGGAAAGGACGGAGATTCAGACTCTACAGTGATATACTTACCATCAATTAGCGCCAACGATCTCCACCCCCATGATCCGGGCTGCTGCTTCTAAAAAGTCTTGCAGTTTTTGATCTACAACGCTTCCGATCTCCTGAACCGTATTTGTATCCGCATTACCTTGCACCGTAATGTTGATTATTGGTGCTGGGATGCTCACCTTTTGATTATTGCTTGTCCGGGCAGGAGCCGAATCCGGCGTGTATTCTCTGTTGTAGTCTTTGTTTTCCTCGGCGGTTAGAACGCGTTCGCCCTTGTGCAGTTCGCCAATATATCCGTCAAACGGTACGTTTGCTAGTCCGTTCGCGTGACTACCATCAACCGCCGCGGAACCTGTAGTTTCGGTGGAAACGGACACACTCGCAGATGTTTTAAACCCAAAAAATCCTTTGATGTTATCTGCAATCCCCTTGACCTTGGTCATAAGAGTGTCCGCCATATTACTAATTCCATCGATCAGACCTTGAATAATTTTTTTGCCTGTGTCCATAAGGTTAATTCCATCAAAAAAACTAGTTACCTTCCCCCACATCGTGGTCACGGCATTCCAAACATTTGTCCCAGCTGTCTTAATTCCATTTACGATTGAATCCCAAATGCTTGTTATCTTATTCCATACCTGTGTCATCAGGTTTGACGTAGTAGATAAAACACTATTCCAAGCGCCGGTGATCGCATTCCAAACGGCGTTTGCAGCTCCACAAACAGTACTACTGATACTGCTCCATATGGATGATAACCAGCTACCAATTGCGCTGAACACTGCAAATGTCACTGCCTTAATTTCATCCCAGTATTTAACGACCAAGGCAACGATCCATGCAATGGGGCCTCCAATCACAACCAGGATCGTTACTCCCCAAGTCTTCAAAAATCCAGTCACTGCGTTAAAGGCTGTCATGAAGGTCTGGGGAACCGTAATTTTGAAAAAATTCAGTACCGCCATGGTAGCCGTCTTGATTCCAGACCACATCCCGTCAATAAACGCCCGGAACTTATCTGATTTTTTATAAGCGACTACCAGCGCCACGCCTAAACCCACTAGGACGGCGATAATTATGCCAATAGGATTGGCAGCCATGACTATACTAAAAGCCTTCTGAATTGCAGTCCATGCTTTGGTCGCTGCTGCCGCAATCTTGGTTGCGACTGTTATCGTGCCTACGACTGTTTTATATGTGACCAGTGCCGCGACAATTCCGCTCACCACCGGTGCAAATCCTTCCCAATCGTAGAATGCTTTAGCTGCATCAGCAATTGATGAACCGATTTGCTGGATATGTGGCCATAATTGAATTGCGGCATTTAACAAGGTCTCCCCAATCATCACGGCCACCGGCTGGATAGAGGTCCACAATTCTTTCCCCTTATCAATCAGGTACCCAAACACCTGCAATGCTTGTGTTCCAAATTGTTGTAGATAAGGCATTGCCGCCTGAATCCAGCCGCTTACCATATTGATTGCTGCACCAAGACCGTCACCAATTGCATTGCCCACCGCCTCGATCTGCGGCTTATGGTCAGACAGCCATTGACCGAATCGGTTTAAATACGGTAACAACTTTTGTCCAACAGGAATCAGTATGCCGACCTCGATCTGACGACCAAACATTTTCATCGCTTCTCCAGGCTTTTCAAACTTGATTCGGTTCAAATCATCCATGGTCTTTTTCGTCTTATCAAACGACCGCGTTGCAGCCCCCATTGCCGATATGACATTAACCTCAAGGTCTTCAAACTGTGAACCCATGAGCGCAACGCCTATATTATTCCTGGCTACGGGGTCCTCGATATCTGATATCATGGATACGATATCACTGAATGCCTGCTTCGAGTCTGGACCACCCTTAGCAAAGACTTGCATCATGGCTTCTGCATTAAGTCCCAAAGCTGTAAATGCATCAGAAGATGTTTTACTGCCATCCTTGGAACGGATGTTAAACTCTTTGACCGCATCCCCCACCTTATCAACTTGAAAAACACCTTCCGCAGATCCAGCGGCGAAGACATCAAACATTTCGTCAGCGGTAAAGCCTAACGATTTAAATTGGTTGGCATACTCATTCGCTGAATCCACCAGCTCACCTGATTTATCAAGCCCCCGCTGCGCACCTTGAGCAAGTAGGTTATAAGATTCCTCAGAGGTTATGCCAAACTGTTTCATCATGGTATCCACAGATTTGATGGATTCCGGTATTTCAAACTGGAATTGGTCCCGCATCAGAATGGCGTTACGAGTAGTATTCTCCAACTCATCCCCAGCCTGCCCGGTAACCTGCTGAACAGTAGCTACGGCAGAGCCTAAATCGTTCCAGTCCTCACCGAAGTTGTTGGAATAAAGATCCTTGGCAATCTCCCGAGTATCTTCCATCTGTTCAGCTGTTTTCCCAGTAGCTCCCTGGACTTGCTTCATTGCTGTTTCAAAGTTAGAGCCTGCTTTTAAACCAGCTGCCGCAATACCGACCATTGCAACGCCAGCCGCAGCTCCAAGTCCAACAACCGTTTTTGTGAGCTTTCCGACTTTCTTATCTGCATCATTCAAACCCTTGCTGTTAAACTTGAACCCCACGGAGTACATTAATGATCCGATTATTCCGCCTGCCATATGCCCTCCTCTCTAGCAACAGAAATAGGCGCCCCGGAGGACGCCTATTATTTCTTACTTTGCTTATTCTGTTGTTCAATATGAATATCTAAGGCAGCGTTGGCTTCGGCGACGTCATCCTGATCCATGTTGTCCAGGTCATTATAATTAATGCCCATATCCGACAGTAAAAGCCGCCACAAAGACCAATTCTCTTTAGCCCGCCGCTTTGCTTCTTCTTTACTTATCGTCATTGTCTTCTTCCGGGTCTACTTCGTCTGGATCTGGAGTGCCAGTAACAAAGTAAAAGGCTTTATTGGCGACCTCAACCATTTCTCCGTAGTCCTCAAAATCGTCAATAGTTACCTTGGGTTGCACGACAACATGTTTGAACATTTCATCGCAAATCTTTTCTTCGGAATTCACACCATGCTTATTTTTTACCCGGTCATTAATTCGGGTAACATTGCGCACACCTGGATGTTGAAGCGTATAAGTCTTTCCTGCTTTTGTAGTAATCTCTTTTTGTTTAAAATTTGTATTAGCCATGGATATTGGCTCCTCTCAAGTTTTGGATTTTAGTTCATGCTTAAGTCAAGACATTGAAATTCATACGAACGATCTCCAGCTTCCGCGCCATACTCTCGGTCTGATGGTTTTTTAAGATAGGCCTGCGTTGCGGTGTTTGTTTCTTTGGGTGTCCCCGAATAAACAACGGACACCGGAACCAATTTTCCGCTGTTGCCAAGTCCATCTAAATAAGGCACTTGCGGGCTGGTACATTGAAGGGTGATTGTAATCGTACCGAGTGGATTGTTTACCTTTGTTCGGACCACATCACCTTGCGCTCCTACCTTTGTACTGAAATTTTCCTCATCCTTAGCCACGGTGACTAAGTCTTCTGCGAATCCCGTTAAAAAAACGCCACCCACAATTGCGGTGACGTCCTTAGGGTCATATGTTTTTGGTTCTGACACTTGAATCCCTCCTTAAATTACGCAAATTTGATAGTACCGCTAATGGCAGCCTTATGAATTGCTCCAGCAATCACAAACTCAAACTTACCATCAGGGTAAGTACGCGCCTCGATATTCGCCGGGTCCACTTGGCTACGTGGTGGAAACGTAGTGTTATACAGTGGTACGCCATCATCATCAGCAGCGATTATTCCTTGAAGAAAAGACCGCTGAAGGACAGTGCGGACTGCACTCTCGATTTGAGCGATTCCGCGGTTATCATATGGAATCTTCGTAAGCGCAGCTTGCGCCTGGTTAAATAAGTCTTGCACTGCATACTGAATGGAAAACACGATGTAATCCTGGCAGTGAATAAAATCAATGAAATCCCCGCTGAACGACTTCCCCTCACTAGTGACGTTGGTTCCCGCTCTCGTCAGATAGGTATTGGCACCCAGTGCGTGAATTGCATTAAGTTCAGTGGCGTCAATGTCCATAGGTTCAATGCCAACCAACGTCCATCCCTTCCAAGTCACACTGCCCACGGGAAGACTTCCCACAGCCCCGACCCAAGCTGCATCTGGATAGTTTTCAATGGTTTTGTGATACGTTCCAAACGTCCTCTTATACCCCTTAGCCTTGATAGTGGCTAAATCCTCTTTGTTACTGGTCCGGGCTACAAATTGCCTAGACTTATCTGCCTCCACGGCGTCAGCTATTGCAATAATGTCTGCTACTACAGTTGATGTCGTAATCAGGAAGTGCCAATCCTTGAGAAACAGGGACGGTAGTAAATCTTCTAGCGTTACCGTAGGCGCCCCCGTCTTTCGAGACACAATCGCAATCTCTGCTGGTGGATTTTTCTGGGCAAACAGAGAAAATGCAGCCTTATATTCCTCCGTCGAAGCCGGATAATCCGCCTTTACCGCGTTGATATCTGCGTAGTTTTTAAAATCCTTGCCTGCCGTACTGCTACCCAAGATTAAGGGCTTCCCGAATCCGCCCAAGATCGGCGTAGGCTGCTGTACGGCAATGGTTACCGTAACATCACTAATACTCAAAATACTCACTCCTTTGTTGTTGGTGCTGTCTCAATCCAGCCTGACATATCCGTTATCACAACATCCGTGGCCCGAAACTCAACATCAAAGCCCTGACGCCTTTCCCACTCTTCACCGATGTTAATATCCCGGTTTTGTATTTCCCCGATTTCGATCACGATCACGTCAAGTTTGTCCTTTAACAGCTCATGTCCGTCTGACTTAAACCAATCTCTCGCCCTCATGGCGTTAACTAAACAATCATCTTCTGTATCGGCATAAACATTGAAAGAGACGGTAAAAGTCACCGTCTCCCGCCTGTAACTCTGTTCGGATTGCTGGGTTATTACTGGTTGCCCACCGACAGGCTTAAATCCACCAACAAGATGATATGTGATAAAATCCCCATCTGGAATGTCTCCCCCGCTGTTCATTGGAATGACAGGAATGGACAAGGCGTCTTCTATCCCTTGTTTGATTGTCACACGGATTTTTCTAACCGGCAGCATGAGCAACCACCCGCCTTAATACATATTGATTGACATCGCTATAATTCCGCTCCGTCAGTTCTACAACCCGATATTTAATACCTGCATGCAGAATCAGTTCGTCACTTTTGTGCTTATAAACTGTAAACAACCTGCGGTCAGATTCAGTGTAGTTTCCACCCTCCACAGCCAACAACCGGGTATTGATGGGCTGAACGCTACCCCTTAGCAAAATAGTTTCTGGTTCTTGAGCTATCCAATCTCCCGCATCGTCACGCGTTCCTCCAGCTTCCCGAATTAGCTTGTATGATTCAGCATATTTTCGAAGCGTACCAGCAAATCTGAAATTCCGCATGATTACCTTCCCTTCGGTACAATGTCATAAATCAGGGAGTCGCGCAGCTCGTCTTCCCGGTGCAGCAACTTTCGGGAGCCAGTCTTTCTTGAGGCATAACGGGCTGATAATGGCGGTTGCTTGATCCGTTCGAAATTCTTCTTCATTCGGTCTAGCCCGGTTTCGCCAATCTCCGTAAACAGCTCATCCACCGACTTGCGGCCGTGGGCAATCTCCGTCACTCCGGCACGCACCAGCTTGCCAATGGCGGCTTGCCCCTTCTTCTTGCCCGTGCCGATGAAAGACCGGGCTGGAATGTTCATTTTGATACTGCCGTATTCGTGGACGCCTGCAATCATAGCCAGCTCAGCGTCCCCTTGCATACCAATGCGGACCTTCTGTCCCGCAAGTGGCCGCAGCATTTCGGCCAGCTGCTGCAAGTTATCTTCGCCGCTGACCTGGACACCGACCCGCCGCGCCCGTGCTCTTGAACTTGCCATAGGTTCACCTCACAATTGAATTAGCGCTGCAACAGCTGCTGGTAAAGTACCCGTTGCAGTTGCCGCATAGCTTACCGAAATGTCACCGACCCGTTCGGACGTGACTCCTGGTGTCTGCATCAAGGTTTCAGCGAACAGGATACAGGCCAGTTCATATTTTCGCGGCAATGTGGCTTCGGGTGCGCCCGCTGTGTCGCTCGGAAGGACATACCCCGCTGTATACTCCACCTCAATGTTTCGCGTCCCACACGGCCAGCAGTCACGCTTGAACAGCATGCCGTTCTCGGATTCGATTTCATAGGCGGATTCGGTCAGGACGGCGCTGCCTTCCTTGACTTCGGAAACGGTGTGTATCGGGAAATTGCGGAGCCGGAGAAACGGTGTGCCGGGACCGTCCAAGCGCTGCCGGTGCGTCTTCAGCTCAAAGACTCGATTGCATTCCCGCTCAATCGCTTCACCTGCTGCGGTTAAGGCCAGTTCCAGCGAAAAATCCTGTTCCGTGTCTGTCTCTGCAATTCCAAGTGCTACCTTAGCCCGTTTTACCGTCGTCAGCATCACCTTCACCCGCTTTCTGTGCGGCCTCGACCTCTGCTTTCGTCGCTTCTTTTCCGATAACTTCCGCTGCCCGAAGTAGCACAAGGCGTTCCTCGTCTGCCTCAAACAGTGAACCGGCTGGAATTGTATTCTCCGTTTCCTTATCTACAAATTCGGCAATGACATGATAGTGCTTCTTAGCCATGCTGATCACTCCTTTCAGATGTAAGGCCCCGAAGGGCCTGAATTATGCTGACGGTGCTCCGAGCTTCACGAACGGCGATACCTGATATCCGTTTTCAAGGATGATCGGCGCAGTCAACCATGGTTTACCGTCTGTATTCCAGAACGCTTTAATGACTGTTTTATTCTGGCGGAACAGAACATGCTCAGAGGCTTGAATGAAGATACCTGCACCGTCTTTGATAACATAGTACTGGAAGTCAGCCAGCACCAAATCTCCTGCCACTCCCAGCAATGGACCGCGTTCGCTGAAACGCAATGGATAACCTAGCAATGTGCCGAGCATGGCATCGGATGCATTTGGCTGGAAGATCAAGTGGCCGGAATCGTCCTTCATGGTCAGCAGCTGCGGAAGAATAGACTGCGAAGCAATCCACACCAAACTGCCGCCGAGCTTGGCCTTTGCCAGCATATTCACAATGTCGATGTAGGATACTTTTGCAGCCGTGGCCCGGTTGACCGTGATCGCTGCTGTAGAGTTAATCGCCCCTAGTGGCTTACCCACACCATTCCCGTACAAGAACGCTACATCTTCAGACGCTGCAATTGCGCTGCGGAATAGCCGGTTAATCAGCGTATTTACGACCGGCGCATTCCGGAGCAGCTTATCAGTGACCACAATCGTGCCTGCCACTTCCTTAGGTGCCAAGTTCAAATCCTTCAGTTTAGCATCGGTTTCCGGTTTGTCCGCACCTTCTGCAATCCATTGCACTTCAACGCCGCCGTACAGGTTGGAGCCGGAACCTTGATCCAGCGCCGGGAACGTAATGTCTGCATCCGGCATCACGTCGCCCGCTGGGATCACCATAGCCCGCGGTCTCACTATGGCATCTTGCAATCCAATTTCGAACATCTGCTGCGAAAACTGCGGCGGAACATAGATACCACCGGAGGTCTTGGTGCCCATGGTCATTTCCCGGTACTCTTTCAATCGCGGATCGGCAGGTTCGAAACGCACCGAATGTACAAAGTCCGCCAAATCACGGAATTCCGATTCATGCGCCGGATCGTCAACGGTTTTTTTAGTTGATGCCCCGCCCATGGCAAGTTGCTGTGCGCGTTCCTCCATTTTGATTTCATCTTCCAGGCTGCGGGCCTCGTCCTCCATTCCGGTAAACTTGGTTTCCTCTTCATCAGAGAAACCGCGTTTCTCCGTTTGCGCCAAAGTAATCAAAGCGCGCATTTCATCTTTCTTTTCCTTAAGCTTTCTTCTCAGCTCGATCAAATTTTTCAATTCGTTCAGCTCCCTATAGGTTCAATTTTTTCAGACGCATATCCAGTGATCGCATAGCCTCATCATCCGGTTCTTTCTCTTCTCCGATATCTTCCTCTTCGTCGTCGGCTTCAGCTTCTGCCGCTAATTCGGATTCGGTGTACCAATGATGCACGCCCATATCTTCCATGCCTTCAAAGACTATGCCGTAAGCATAGGTCAGGACCGCCTCACGGACTTGGCCTTTACCATGCCCTTCCACATGCGGAGTCCCGGACACTTGGACTTCAGAGCCTACCGCATAGGCCGGGGAAGGCGTCCCATCTGCCCGCTGCTCCTGGTTACGCTGGTGGAACGTCTCTTCGGCAGAACGGACACCAACACTGGATTGTGGATAGGCCGGGGTAGTCACCGGGCTAACCTCGTACAGCTCTGCCTCGTGTACCGTTCGAATGGGCATGTCTTCGTTCGATTCGTCCCACTCTTCACGAACAGCGCGAAAAATAAAAGACGATCCCCGCACGTCGCCGCGCTCGATCGTCTCCAAGTATTTTTCCGCCCAGCTTGGCGGCGTGATTTCATAGCGTAGCCCTAACTCATCCTCTGTCACCAGCAATGTGTTCGGCGTCCGGCCAAGCACTTCACTGCTGTTATGCTGCCAAGATGCGTATACGTCCGGGTTAATGAGGCTGGCCGAAAAGGCTCCGCTCATAAACCGCTCTTGGAACATTCCGAATATCGGCTTGGATAGTTGATTCCAGCGGACGGCATATCCGATAATCTTCGCGGGTTGTCCATCTTCGCGCCTGACCTCAAGTTTGCTCCCCTGGAGCAGCAGCTCCCGCTGTTCCTTTGTCATTTTCATTGTTTGTATCACCTCCTCCGCTTGGTGTCGGCTGCGTTGTGTTCTTGGACTTGTAATAATCGTCTAACATATCCAAAGGAAGCATGTTCAGCGGAACAAAGTAACGGTCCCCGCCTTCAATCGGATTGTCGTTCTCTTTCTCGCGGATATCGTTCTGCGAATACACGCCGATATTGAACATTTCTTTGTAAAAAGCGGCGCGGGCTTGAGTGTCGCCCCGCAAAAAGCCTTCAACCAAAAACTCGCCAAAGTATTTCTTCTGATCCTTCTCGCTGAACAGCTTCCAATTAATGGTTTGCTCCCACCGAATCAACCACGGCCGGACCGCGTGAATAATAAAATCAATGCCCTGCTGCTCAATGTTGGAAAAGGTTGCCCGCTCCAGGTCAGCCAGCATATGAGGCGGGACGCGAAAGAGACGCGCAATCTCAAGAATCTGAAATTTCCGCGTCTCTAAAAACTGCGCATCATTCGGTGGAATGGTATTTTTGCTGAAGGTCATGCCTTCTTCCAGCAGCATCAGCCGGTGCGCTTTCCCCAGCCCTTCATATTTCTCCCGGAGCGATTTACTCAGCCGTTCATAGGCTGTATCTGTTAACGTCCCGGGGTGGGTCGCAACCGCACCCACATTCGTGCCGTTTAAAAAGAACTCTGTTCCGAATTGCTCCGTTGCTAGTGATAGTTCAATCGCCTGCTGCGCCCAGCGAATAACGGATATCCCTTTCTTCCCATCAAAGCCCAGGCCCGGAATGTGGAACATGGCATAAAAGGGAACGTTGTGCTGCAGACCGTCACTTGTGGTCACACGAAAGAACGGATCTCCCACCGCTGTTTCCCGGTGTTCGACGCGGTGCGGAGGAATAGGCCATAGGGCTTTGATCTCTCCTTCGGAGTCATATTCGATTTCGGCATAACAGTTTCCCCAAAGCAGGATGTGGGCCATCATTGTTTCCCGGAAGGTGAATGCCGTCATGCGCGGATTCGGCGCACGCTGCAATATATCACCAATCGGATGATTGGCCCGCGCTTTACCCCGGGGGTTTAGCCGCTTATAGATGGGTAAGGGCAAGGAAGCAATCGTTTCTGAAAGAATACGGACGCAAGCCAGGACGGCCGTGGAGTGCATGGCCGTGGATTCTGTGACCTTAATCCCCTTACCGAACGGCAGGCCAAAAGCGTCATACACCCAGCGTTTGGGATTACTTAAATCGCTGGATTCGCTTCTTTTCTCTAAAAAGTGGGAAATAAACGGTATTTTCAGTGTTTTCACCTCCTATCTGGAATGATTAGATGGTACGGACATCCCGTTCCTCATAAACAGACTTCTTATTCTTCGCCGACATGGAAAGGACAAGCTTGTGGCTGTCGATTACGGCATCCACCGGGTCAATCCGCTTGGTTTTGGCCCTCGGGTCTTTATCGATCTTGATTTCGCCGAAGCTATTGCTTGTTGTTTTGGCATTAGCCATGCTCCAGGTCAATAACTTGCTTTGCCGGTTATAAATAACGTTGCCCGCTTCAACCTCCAGCCGGAAGTCTACGGTTGCATCGTTCAAGCTCCGGGCGCTTTGGATAATCTCCACCGTATCGACTCCGAACTCTTCCAGGTCAGACAAAAAGGCATCTGCATTATGGGGATCATAAGCGATGCCTTTCAGTTTAAGATTATGTTTTTGGATTAGGTCCCGATAATGGGCAATGATATATTTGTAATCCGTCTTCACGCCGCCCATGGTTTCGGTAGGCGTAAGCAATCCCTCCAGAATCCACATATCATAAGGCGCACTGTCCGTTTGCACATGCTCTGCAACCCGAGCTGCCGGAATCCAGCTGTGCGAATCAATGAAATACTTGCGCTCTCCCGCTTCATCATCAAAAGGAAATTCCAAGACGCCGGAAGTCAAATCCCCTCCGGACGATAAGTCCAGCCCCAAGTAACATTCCCGGCCTGCCATATCCTCTATTGTCAGTTCGGAAGCGCAGGCTTTCCAGTGTTCACGGTTCATGTACTGATTGTCTGAGAACTGAACCCATCGGTTCAGCCACTTCGTGAGGAAATTGCGAAGCTCAGAACCTTGCATCGCCTTTGCTGTCTTCGCTGCTAGGCGAAGGCTCTTTAACGTCTGCTCTGTCCAAAGTGGACTTGCCTTGGGCCAATTCGCTTCATCCCAAACATCATCATCCTTATCCAGCTCACAGATAAAGACGAACTGCGTTTCATCTTCATGAATCCCGTCCAGGATCAATTTACAGTGCTCATATAATTCAAAGCATGGTCCGTTGATATCAAACCCAGCCGTCGTAATGACCGAGATGAGACACTGTTTAAGCTTGACCGTCCCATCGGCCAGCAGCTTGTACATTTGGTTATCCTTGTGCAGATGGTATTCATCCACGCTCGCGAAGTATGGGCGAAATCCGTCAATGGACTTTGTGTCCCGGCCAAGGGTTCTGATTTCCCCATTGGTCTGCATACAGAGGATAACACCCTTGTATTCCTTAACGTCGAATAACCCGTCCTCGTATTCCGAACCACCTAGCTCAGCATCAGCATTGATAAACTTGATACATTCCTTCAAGACAATTCTTGCCTGCGCCTCTTTGGTAGCCGTGCAATACACTTGAGGATAGTTGTATCCATCGAAGTTCCCGTAGTACAGGGACGGCACGGCATTTCCTAGTGACTTCCCGTTTTGGCGGGCTAACTGTACATAGGATGTGCGGAATCTTCGATATCCGTCTAACGTCAGCCAGCCATTCCATGAGCCGAATATGAAATCTTGGAATCCCCAAAGCTTCAGCGGCTCCGGATCTTCACCTTCTGCCAGGGTCAAAGCTTCGGCAAACTCAATAATGTCATGAGCGCGATCCGGGTCAAACACATAAGGGAAGTCCTTCGTGCCTTGCCGCTTCAAATCGTGCAGGTGACGTTCGCAGGCTTGACGCTGCGTCTTCCCAGCAATGATTCGACCTGAAACCACTTCATGGGCGAATGCTGTCACCCGGTCCAACTCTGAAACGGTATTGTATGGATAAATCCGAACGCTATCCACTACGGTTCCCGAACCGGCTGAACTTGCTTGCTTTTTCCTGCGTCTTCTTCGGCTGCGGAACATTTTTCACCTTCGAAGACGGATTAAGAAATAGCCGATCCTGCATTTTCAGCAGCATGTCCATTTTTTTATTGATGGCCGTTTCGATTTTTAGCACGCCTTCGAGGGAAGCCAGCTGAGACAAGTACACCAGGGCCTTTAATTCGATGCCCTCCACTTCTTCGGCGTGGTCGAAATATTCCTCAAAGATATTAGTATCAATTTTGATATTCTCAATCGTCTGATATTGAAGAAGCAGCTTCTCATATTCGGAATACGTCCGGCAGTACATTGCCAGCAGGCCCACATCTGAACTGGTCAGAAGATGACTCCCGGCTTTTGCAGCTTCCTTGTATTCCTTTAACGCCTGCTTCCAGTGTCCAAGAGCAACCGCGTCCGTTTTAACAAGAGACGGCGGCCTGAGTTTATCCAGATCCGTTTTACCGAGTTTCACCTCAGCTTCTTTCCGCTGCCGAATCTCCTCTTTAGTCAAATTATTCGGATTGCCCTTCGCTATTTGCAGATCAACGGGCATCGCATTTCTGCCCATCCGGGCCACCTCCTGAAATCCTGAAAAAATTCATAAAACGACTTTTTACGAAATTAAAGTCCGATGCGGTCTCTTATATAAAAATTTTTCAGAGATTTTACCCCCCTACCCCCAGCTATCAGGATGAACTTTCATTGTCATAGTCGGATGAATACCTTAATACGTCCCTTATATCGGATACACTAAGGCTCGTCCCTCTCTGATCCTCCATCCTTCTAGCGATGTATCCAATCCTTTGATCGTCCTTCATGACCCTCTTGCGCCATCCCTCAGGAGGCGGGGATACTTTACCCATTACCAAACCCTCCATCCTCTTTAACTGTCTTGACCCCATGACAAGATGCACAGAGTGACTGCCAATTGCTCACATCCCAGAACAGGCGCAGGTTTCCCTTATGTGGAATGATATGGTCAACCACTGTAGCAGCGGTCACTAAGCCTGCTAATTCACAGTGAACACATAAAGGATGGCTTCGTAAGAACCTCGCTCGGGCCACCTTCCATTTACTGTCGTACCCTCGCTCTGCTGCTGATCCCCTCTGTTGTTCATACTGCTTATCAAGGTCTTTATGATCCTCGCAATACCCGCCTACAACCAGTGATTTACATCCACTCTTCCGACAGAATTTCTTCAAAGCCACAGCTTCACATCCTCTTCACCCCCTCATGTATAAATATTCACGCGTCTATTTAGGGAACCAACACCAAATAACCCTTATTTAAAAGGGCTGCTTTCTGCTGCTATTCAATTCATAACTGTCATTCAAAACGGCTAAAACTGCATACTTTGCATAGAAAGGCAGTTCCTCATATCTTATTATTCTGCATAACTCGATTGGCGGCTGCTATCCCTTGATATATAAGGGTTTATGAACACCTCTCCAGCATCAGTTATACACTCGCTAAATATGAATAACTTATAGGCCAAAACGATTCATAGCCGTGTTCATCATATCTTGATCCATGCCAATGTAACCCATGGTGATACTCTCATTCGAATGGTTCAGCAGACGCTTCACAAGCGTAATGTCCTTCGTCTTTTGATACATATGATAGCCGAACGTCTTGCGCAAGGTGTGAGTACCGATGTCCACAAGGTCAAATTCATCCGCTGCTTTCCGCATGATCTTGTACGCCATATCGCGCTTGATGGGTCTATTCTTCCCACCTTGCCGAGATGGGAATAAGCAATCATCCATGTCCATGTCAGCCGTATACTTTTTTAATTCGCGCTTTAGGGTTGGGTTGATCTGAATAATCTTCCTTTTTCCTGTCTTCATCTCGTTCATCACAATCTGATCCCCAATAACATCCCGTTTGCAGAACTTCAAAATATCCTGAATCCGCAGTCCCGTATTAATGCCTAGAACAAACATCATGCAGTTTCGTTCGCCTTGTTTGCCAAATTCACTCTTAAAGAATCTCTTAATATTATCGATAGTCTCTTGATCGCGAATCGGCTGAACAAAATTCACTCACGATCACCACCGTCTGCCCTTACACATCCGATCGGCTTAGAACAGAACTGAACAGGTGCCTCCCATACTCCCCAAATGCAGCCTTTGCAGTTAACCGGCTGTTTCGGTGCAGGTGGTTCTCTGTGCCTCCTAACCTCACACATTGCCGTTCCCCCAATATAAAAAGTCGCCCCGTTAAAGGCGACTTTGATTATTCACATTTATTTATTCGCATTATCCCGTATTTGCATGGTGACGGACGGTATTACCGACTAACATCCCCTATGCCAATATACCGCGCCCGGGTGGAGCGCGTTGAGAGTGGTACTATAACTCTCATCCCCCGTAACAGACCGCCGCACCATCTACTTGCTACTTGTGCTATCAGTTCCGCCACTAATATCGTTGCTATTGCAACAGGCATCATCACCGCTCAGCTCTGACGAGTCCTGCGGCGATAAGGGGCAGCAGGGACACCCGGGAATAACTTCTTCCCTATGTCCCTACTGTAAATCTAATATACAGACGTAATGTTGACGCGAAACAGACGTAAAACAGACAGGTTACAGACACGTTTTAGATAGTGCCAAGCAATTTCAATGTCTCAGCTATTGATTCTGTGCTAATACCGAGCAATTTCAACGTTCCAGCTACTGATTCTGTACCTTCTTGAATCTTTCGGTCTAATGACCGTCCTGTAAATGAAGACCACTTTATGACAGCTGCTTTTCTAGGATTTCGGTTAATAAACCTATACTTCATAATTTGTTTGATTTCTGGATCCAAAATAGACTCTATCGCCAATTCTATGTTTCTGATTGTTGGGACCCACTTTTTTAGAATGGCCTCTTCATAAGAAGTAAGCTCTTCTCTCTCTTGTAGTCCATTAACGATCTCTACCATTTTGGGATATTTGCGAAGCAGCATTTTGATAACCGTGACATCCATTTTATTTGCACTCGGAAACAATTCCCCTTGTCCCCATACCATTGCCATTCCCCTCATTCCCCTTTGTGTTATAATGGGTTTGAGGTATTATTTACCGTTTATCGACCCCGCCCGACCAAGGATAAGGGGTCTTTGCTTTGTCCATTATGCATATCTAGATCCACGCGGCATTTTCCCGTCTTCGTCTAGAACAATATCGCTGATTATGATTGCTGATGATGCTGGGATATACTGACCTTTGAATTCTCCGAATGTTATGCTGTACCCATTCTTTTCACGCTGCGCCCGGAATGACACTCCTGAAACAATACTTCCAGCTGGCGAATTAATATTTTTGACTGTTTTGATGATCACTTCTACGCCTCCTTTTGCCGATTCTCCATTATCCTCGCATCCTTAGGTATTGATACCCAAGCAAATCCTCTCTTATCTCCGCCTGGATCTTCCAGTACATAAGAATATCCTTTAGGAACAAAATCATTTAAATGAATCCGCAAGTAACCGAAAGCTGTCTGAATGACCTGATGCTGAGCTAGTTCTGACCGTGGGCAGACATGCAGATGCATGCGCTCAACCTTTCCTCCTTTACGGACTATTTCGCTAAGAGCGACATTAATCATTTGCACCGCATGTGGATGGATTGGGGATAAGACACTCATATAGTGCAAACCTCCTTTTACAGTGTCTTCAAACTGCGAAGTTACTTAACTGTTACTTGATAGCGTATCTTGAACAAAGGTATAGAAATCATCAGCTTCTTCTTTTGTTCCGTTTGATTCGATTTCAATCCAACGATTAGCTATTATTTGAAGTGTTTCAGCCTGATCAATTAGCCATTTAACCTGTAGGTTCAATAACCCATCCTTAAGGTTTTTCTCAAACGCTTGTTTAATGAGATGTAGCGCATCATTTTTATCCATCACTTTCACTCCTTCACCAATTGTTTCAATCCATTCCCCAAACCTTCTCTTTACCGCATCGCAAACAATAGCTGTGCCAAGTTCCGTTCTTATTGACGATCTTATGTCCTAGCAATTTGCAGATGATTTTACGTATCATTGCGAATACCTTCCTTTGCTCAATCATTCGGCAAATGCTGCCGTGAATATTTACGGACTGTACCATTTCTAAACTCAGCTTCAACAACCTTGAGGCCAGAAGTAACTTTATGCGTACTGATGACCCGGGCTAGTTCATTAATGATGAAGCCATTTACTCGATAACCAAATTTTCTAATTTCCCCGGCTTTCAATTCATCCGCCTCCATTTTTAATGACGTATATCTTCGTACTGTGCAATAGAATATTTTTTCTTCTTAAAGAGATACTAATCAAAAATTGTTTATTTCACAGGAGGCAACAATGCTGAAAAAACTAATAATTCTCTTTGTTTTTTGCTTTATAGCCGTTGGAATTTCTCCATATGCTGCCGTAGCATCAAATGATCTCTACAAAACACCTACATCAAAACAATCTGATCAGTGGAAAGTTGAAATCAAAAAAGTTGAGAAATATACCTCCAAGATGTCAAAACCTCGTGAAAATGAAAGTGAAATGTACAACATTATCATCACCAATATCGGAGCTGGATTAGAAAATGTCGTATTTAACTCCTATAGAGATGAACCAAATACCCAAACAAAGTATGGATTAAGCATTTCAGACGATCATCATAAGAATTTTAAACATGGTGAGTTAGTCGACTTTTCTAACTTCCCTATTTCAGTTGATTCAAAGGAACTTCAAATCGAAATTAGCTGGTACGGAAAACCTTCAAACAACGAAACCCATCATAGAAAGTACAAAGAAACCTTTACTTTCACACCAGAAAAATAATAGAAACTTGTTGGGCACTTCGGTGCCCTATTAGTTCACAGTTTGCGTCTACCGTTCATCCCTTTTCTCTTAGTACCTCTGCCCATGCTGCACATATCTTTTCTCTTGTTTGCTCATGAAAAACAATCCATTTTCCGTTCTCCAAGGGTGATATACCCCTGGACTTTGGCTCCCTGGCGGAACAAGTGGTGTAGATACAGATTTATCTAAAGACCAACCATAGTTAACTCGCGCATAAAAAGTTCTTCGGGAAATCCCGATACTTTCTGCCTGCTTGATTAATTTTTCTGGATATTTACGTTTTGCAGGATTATGTTTCTTCATCTGTTCAATGCGCTTTTCATTAGTCCATAGTGGTTCAGTAGCCGCACGTTCTAATGACCATTTTGCACTTACACGATTAATGAAGATTTGATACGGGATACCATTTTCAGTTGCGATTTTCACCCATTCAGGACGACTATTCAATTTTCGTGGAGGTATTGTAGTCGCACGTTTCATGTCCCATCCACCATCTCGAACACGCCATTCTAGCGTCCTGCGTTTGATACCGTTAAGGGCTGCCTGTTCATAGTCTTCAGGGGAGATATGATATTTATATGACATTTGTCGTTTCACTCCTTCACAGTTTGTTCTACTCTGCACCAATGCCCGGCTTTCTATATTCTCAGGCTGGCTGCGGCAAGTTATTGGCATGCGCTCGTCCGTAATTTATGAACTTATTAAAATTCTTGAGGAACAGAAGTTCAACCGTTCCAGTAGGACCATTACGCTGCTTAGATATGATGATTTCGATAATGTTTTTCTTCTCGGATTCCTGGTTGTAATAATCATCCCGATAAAGGAAAGCGACAATATCGGCATCCTGTTCAATTGAACCTGATTCACGAAGGTCACTCATAATCGGACGTTTGTCCTGGCGCTGTTCAACATTCCGACTGAGCTGAGACAACGCTATAACCGGCACATCCAATTCACGGGCAATCTGCTTCAACACTCGGGAAATTTCCGAAACCTCTTGTTGTCGATTTTCCCCACGTTTCCCACTACTTCCCTGAATCAGCTGCAAGTAATCAATGATGATCATTCCAAGGCCTTGTTCTCTTTTCAAACGGCGACACTTGGCTCGAATATCATGCACGGTGACTACTGGATCGTCAGCAATGAAAATGTTCTTGTCTGCAAGAGAAGAAATGCCAATTGTCAATTTGCCCCAATCATCGTCACTAGTAATATCGCCCATTCTCAAGTCATTAGCGTCGAGGTTAACCTCAGCACAGACCATGCGCTGCATGAGCTGCTGCTCTGACATTTCTAAGCTGAACACTGCAATCGGATCATCCGATATCGCAGCCGCATTTTGAGCAATATTTAAGGCAAATGCCGTTTTACCAACGGATGGACGAGCTGCCACTATAACTAGATCCTGCTTTTGAAATCCACCTGTCAGCTTATCCAAATCCACAAATCCGGTCTCTCTCCCGCTAATGGTTCCACTGAGTCGGTTGCTTACACGCTGCTCGATCGTATCAATCAGCGCCATTCCGATTACTCTGGTGGATTTAAAATCTTGCTTTGAGACAGACTGATCAGAAAGTGCGGCTGACTTGGTGAGGGCGTAGGACACGACACTATCGGCATCCTCGCTTTCATACACCATATCAATGAGTGCATGAGCATCCTTCAGGGCTTGACGTAAGGTGAATTTGCTATTTATGATGCCAATAAAATATTCGATATTCGCTGCTGTTGGAGAAGAACGGGCTATACGGGTAAGATGATGAACGCCGCCAACCTTATCTAGGCTCTTACGCTGAAGCATTATCCCTGTAAGAGAGCGAATATCAATTTCTTCACCGGCACTGTGAAGATCCACCATTCCTGAGAAGATTGTCCGGTTCATCGGATCATAGAATACTTCCGGCGCTATAGAAATCGCCTTATCTATCGCTTCTCCTGTGTTATCAATCATGATCGCTCCAAGGATAGACCATTCGGCTTCAATGTCGTGCGGTTGTTCCCGATTTAAGTCGCGCATAAAGTTCCTCCTTCCATCCGGCGGGCATAGCTTTAGCAGCAGCTTGAGCCTTGTCCCTTTCTGCAAAATACTCCGCTGTCTGATCCTTGGCTTTTCGCTGATCTCGTAAATCACCCACACCACCACGGATCTGTGCAATCTTCGGCGGCCACGGATTTGTAAGCATGTGCTGCTCCACGTTTTTACAGGCTACGTCAAACGGGAAATCTTTAAGGTTCTCATGGAGCCGGTCTATTTCTGTGTCACTGGTATCAATCTGATGTGCGTATTCTTCCTTGAGCTTAATGAGTAGATCAATAACTTGTGCTCTCTTCAAGCTGCTTTGCCTCCTTTGCTCGACGTTTAAGGTCTGCAAGCTCTTGCTGCTGCTTGGTTAGTCGCTGCGGCGGTGCTGACAGTGGTGTTTGGGTTAATGACCCTTTAGGCTTCGTAGTCTTGTTAGCGTTCCGCCATGCTGATTTCAAGCCTTTCACGTAATAAGTAAAACTGTTTGGCTGCTCGAAATCTTCTCCCTCGCGTTTTCGCTTTGCCTTGTATTGGCTCTCCATAGTTGTGATGGTAAAGGGTACTGGCATCCCTGCGGCGACCATCTTACCCATGGCTTCGCGATCATTTGTGGAGACGTGAATGTCGAATTTTTCATGCAATTTGCAATAAGCGTTTAAAATTGCAATCATCCCGTCCGTTTTAGGATCTGGGCTAATTTCTTCTGAAAACTCATTTTCTAAAATAGTAGTAGTAGTAATAAGATCTTTAATATCTTTTGCATCGGACAATATTGTCTGATCACTCGTTAAAATCGCTTCATGATCGGACATTTTTGTCTGATCACTGTCATCGTGAACGGACAAATATGTCTGATCACTGTCATTGTGAATGGACAAATATGTCTGATCACTGTCGGACTGATCGGACAAAATTGTCTTATCACTTTCGCTGTGAACGGACATTTCTGTCTGATCATTATCCTGCGAACGGACATTTTTGTCTGATCTCTTCAATATGCCTTTCTTGGACTTCCTAACCTTTATGATCAAACCCCTGGGCGCTCTAGTGATATGGATGTAACCGTGGTTCTGGAGATCACTTATCCATCTGCTGATGCTTTTATCGGTAACCCCAAAGTTCTCACCGATTTCAGAAAGCTTCATCGGCTTGCCACCCAGGACAAGTCCCCAAACAGTTCCGTCCTCTTCGACTTCCTTAGTCGTGGAGCTAACACACCAAGCGAATAGCCATATCGCCGATCCTATTTTTTCATAGTGTTGCGGCGAAAATAACCCGGAGAAGATCGGAAAAGGAAAGCTATCTGTTGGCATAAGCTCACCTCTGTTATAATCATCGTTTTCCCTTCTTCGGTTTGGGGCGATTTATAATTTCTGTGACATTCGTACGCAGGATGAATGCTAATTCTCCATTGTCCTTTCGAAGCTTAGCCCAAGGTCGGGCAATGCCCCATATATCCAGTACCTCACCGGACAGGCCACAGCTTGTTAGGACTGTATCACCCTTGAGAACAAGAAGCATATCAATCGCCTCCTTATCTCGCTAAGCGAAGTTGCAGAGCTTCTCGCAGGATTGCTGTACTCTTGTCATCTAAACGGTCTGCCTGTGAAAGATCAATTTTGTTGATGCCATTGAATAAATGAAGAGCACATGTGAGCATAAATCTCTCGGAAGGACTCCAACCTTTTGAAGCTTTAATCAATTCATCCACGTGGACAGTAAGTTCTTCAAAATCAACAAATTCCGGTTTCGACAATAATTGTTTAAGCTTGTTATGATTCATAAAGATATGAAGCAGCCCCCGCCAGTAACGATCCTGAAGTAAGTGATCAGGTATCATAATGCCATTCCCCTTTCAAATTAAATTTTGATGCGTCAGCCGCATCTTGGAATCCCGGACGGAGGAAGGTTATTTCTAAGGTCCGACATTCCAAGACAGGGGCCGAAGCCCTTTTTCATTTGATCCTGTCTATCTCTTGTAATACGAGTCCTTTTAGATCATTTGGCAGAAGTCTTACAAACTCGACCATTTGATCCCACCTGCCCGAAGCTTTTTGTTGATGCCTGTCTGCAAGATAAAAGTTTTCTACAGAACTCATGACCTGATTGTTCGCAGCGGTAATCTCCGTTTCCAGCACCTGGTCTATAGCACAAGACCACTCATTTCTGCGTCTCACATACAATTCAGCAAGATCTTTGACAAACTGAATTTCGTCTTGTTTACTCAAGCTGTTACCTCCTTGCTTTTACGGGGGGCATCGCTTAAAATAGACACAACGAGACTCTTAAGATGGGTTCTCAACTGCGACTGCCCTAGCCGGCGGTCGTTTTTCATTTCTAGTTTCGCAATACGAATCATGTTATTTAGGTAAGCTTCTGCATCTCCAACTTTCCCCTGCAGCATTATTTCAGGATTCTTCCGAATCATCCGCAAGTTATACGGGGCGTTCTTTCCGGTTGTTATTGCTTCGGAAATCAATGCGCTTCTCTCCATTACAGTTCCTCAATTCATATATTTTTTTTGTCTCAGTTCATTTCGATGATCCGCCCATAATCCAAGGTAAGAAATATCATATTTCCGACAAAGGACTGCTGTATTATGTGTGAGTGCCGTTATGGCTTCAATTTGCTCCATTAGTCCATTTTTGACGTTCTCGTGATCAGCAGGCGTCAACTGGTCTGATCTTTTAGTGATTGGAATTGACTGCAAAGCCAGTAATGCTTCCTGCATCTCTTCGATTGTTTTTATGTATGTTGAACTTGGATGTAAGTCAGCGCCATCTAAGTAAGGTACACACGCACCACCTGTAACCTCTTCTGCTGCACCAATAATCAACTGAATATCATCATAGTGTCTGACTGCGGCTTGCATAACTGGCTTAGATGGCTTACGAGTACCGCTTATGATTTTCCCTATCTGTGAACCGTCAACATGTGCAGCTTGTCCAGCCTTTTGGTATGAATCGCCTGTTCTTTTAAGCACTTCTGCAAGTGCTACAGGAAATTGTCCAATTGCCACCTTAATTGCCCCCTTATTTGTCCAAATTAGTTAGGTGCTATTGGACAAGGGAATGATGTATGCTTTTATTAAGCAATTCCCCTTGCCCAAGAATTCCCCGCCCGCCGCAGCCCGTATAGCACGGTGGGTTTTCTCTTCACATAGCTTTTTTACGATTTTTCCAGCCATCACCAGCGTGGTTATTAACCCACACGGTGTGCTCGTCCACCCATCTCATCAACAGGTGAGTTGGAACCCTTGGATTCCCGAACTCACGATTGACAGGAAAATCTGGACGATTGAAAAGTTCTGCTGTTTTCGACTCGCCAATATCCATCAACTCCATAAATTGTTTTCGGGTTAGGAAGGGCGGTAGCTCGTTAATAAGATGATCTTTTAACGCCTCCGCCACAGCTTCTCGAATCCATAGTTTTAGATCTTCAACTTCTATTACTGCAACGGACATTAAGATTTCCTCCTTTAAAACTGATCAGTACATAACGAGTTTGGCTTTGATCAGCCCACATGCTGTGAAGTGCAGAGCCTTCTTGAAGCGTTTGACTGACCTTTCTATAGTTTTATGGTTCATACAACTGCTTCGCGTAATTCAGTTGATGTTCCCCTTAGACCATATCCTTAGGTACTGAGTGTTTGTCTACGAAAGTACTTGTTTCGAATTTCAACACATCCGGATTAAAAAAAATATCACCTAAAGGACGCTTTAGAGCATCAGATATTCTTCTCATAGTGTCAGCACTAGGGTTATACGCTCCAGTTTCAATTTGAGACAAGGAGGTTCGCTCCATCTCAATAGAATCAGCCAATTCTTGTTGAGTTATCTTTTTCTCTTTACGAATGACAGCAATATTGTTTCCTAATACTTTACTCATGTGATCACCTCACAATCTGTTTTGTAATTCTAAACATATAATAACCCCTGGCTGTTTTGTTTGTCAACACATGTTTTGAAAATAAGAACATGTTTATCATATTACGTTGTGTTTCGTAATACAAAACGTTTAAAATATACTTAGGTGATGTTGAGATGAAGAATACACTTATTCTTGGGAAAAAAATAAAAGAACTTCGATTGAAGAATGATATGTCTTTAAGAGATCTCGAAAAGAAATCAAAGGTCAGTTATTCATTTATCAGTTCAATCGAGAACAATAGGTATCAGGCATCAAGAGACAAGATAATCAATATAGCAAACGCGCTTGAAGGTTCTAATGTTAATGAATTATTGCTGCTTGCTGGATTTGCACCAGAGAGCGATGTTTTGAACGAGAACGATGATATAGTTGTGTCCGTGGAGATAATGGAGATAGTCGGAAAACGAGTTAAGGGAGAGAGAGAATCTTTAAAATATAAAGATTCTAAGTGGACTCAAGAGTATGTAGCTGATCTTATAGGAATTGCTAGATCTACTTATACTGCTTATGAGAATGGAACAAAACTGCCTCCTGTTGATACATTAAATAAAATTGCTGATATTTTTGAGTGCGATACTGATTATCTCAGTGGAAGAACAAATATCCGTAAAAAAACAGAAATGAACTTATCCTTTTATGGAGGCCCTCAAAGTTGGACTGAGGACGAACTAGAAGAAGCCGAATCTGCTGTGAGGCGTTACCGTGAAATGAAAGAACGTGCTGTTCGCGAAGCAGAAAAAAACAAATAATTATTTTTTATTGGCCAGCAATGGCTTTTCTTTTCAATAAAAAACAGAACATATGTACCCACATTGGAGGATATAACATGAATTTATATGAATACTTCAAAACTCCGCTGGAGCAAACAATTGAGAATATTTACATAGAAAACAATCTACTCAAACCTACTGATCTGTCAATTGAGACTATCGCTAATATTTTTGAAGTCGACATAATTATTGGGAAACTTCAAGCTTTCTCGGACAACGAACAGAAAGTGATTTTTCTTAGTTATCTTGATAGTTATGAGAATCAACGCAAAAGTTTTTTTCACGAACTCGCTCACGTAGTCCGTCATGCTGGAGACCAGCGTTTTATGCCAACACTCTTTCGCCAGATGCAAGAGGCTGATGCTGAGCGCTTTTGTATGTATGCATCCCTTCCCTTCTTCATGCTTGAGCAGTTAGTGCTTCCCCCAGGAGAGGAAGAAGCCGCTGGCAAAATCGCGAAGATGTTTCAGGTCTCGCCAGAATTAGCTTTGCAGCGTTTACGGCAGATTCGCGAACGTATTACAAGTTCAGAATTCCTTTCAGCATTTAATTATACTGCTGTGACCAAGGAAGAACGCTTACCCATTCCGAATACAACAGAACCAATTATTCGGGGTATATATGGTCTTGATGATCTATCTCGGCCTCATACCCTTGTAATTGAGCAGCGTGATGGATTTGATTGGGAGAATCCGCTTTATATCGAAGTGGACGGATGCTTTAAAAGCATAGACTATCACCAGCGTTATTCACTTCGAGATGGAGCTATTGTAAGTTCCGGTGATCTTTCGGTTCCACGAGAACATTTCGGCTTTATTTCAATAGATATGGGTAGAATTTCCTCCAGACATGGCCAAACATCTAACAGGTTATTTTTATCGATGGAAGCAATTGACGATGCATTGAATTTTTAACGAAAGGCGGATAAGAAATGGCTTACTTCTCGAAAGTTCAAGCAAAAAACAAGCAAGGTTATAAATGGATATGTGTCTTGGAGGGTCCGACTAATCCACTAACTGGAGTACGGCAACAAGTATCTCGCAGGGCGGATACTAAGAACGAAGCTTTACAACGTGCACAAGATGCTGTTAACAACCTTAAAAGTGGGATTGACATTAAGAAAGCCAAGAAAACTAGATTTGAAGAAGTTGCATCTGATTTTTTAGAAACATATTCAAAAAGTGGGGTTAGATCAAGTACCGTGCGAACAAGAAGTAAATCCGTTAAGATCTTGCTTCACCATTTCGCCAAATCAAATATTGACAGCATAAAACTGAAAGATATTCAAAAAATGTTGATTAATATGGATAACAATGGATATAGCCACTCAAGCATGAACAGCACAAAAATTACAGCTGGAATGATTTTTAATTTTGCGGTTGTTCATGGGCTACGAAAAGATAATCCATGTGAAGGATCTGTAATACCAATAAAGGAAAGTACGGTTGAGGAAATAGAAAATGATATTCTGGCAGAAAAGTATTTCGAGAGGCACGAGCTTGAGGAATTTTTAGAAAAGGTCCATTTGTATGGAAAACGTGGTGATTTAGAAACTTTTTATTTATTAGCTTTTTCTGGGATGAGGCCAGGGGAGTTATGTGCTTTAAAATGGTCTGACATTAATTTCGAAACTTACGATGTTCGCATTACGAAGACAATTTATAATCCAGATAATAATATGCGTGATTATAAGCTAAACCCACCGAAGACAAAAAGTTCCATTCGCACGTTTGATCTAGACGAAAGTATTATCGAAATGTTAAAGTCTTATAAGGAAAAACAAGTTATACGTCACCAAAGATACTGTCAGCAGGCTGATGATTACCATAATGGAAAGTTTATTTTTTGTCACGACAATGGATATCCATACGTGCAAAAGAATATAATTGACAGAATGAAACGTATCATGAAAAAAACATCCATTAAAAAACATGCAACCCCTCATATCTTACGGCACACGCATATCAGTCTGTTGACTGAGGTTGGAGTGGACCTTAAGACTATTATGCATCGAGTAGGTCATGGTGATTCAAAAACAACTTTGAAAATTTACACTCATGTAACAGAACGTATGAAAAAAAGTGCGAATGAGAAGGTCAGAATCCACTTCGGCAAGATCCTAGATATCAACCAAAAGCAAGAAATGTGATTTTTACGTTATTTTTATTTAAATACGAACCCAAATAAACTTTATTACGTTAGGATTTACAAGGGGTTCAAAATATAAATTAAAAAATCGGAGGAATTA